>NZ_CP041402.1:967500-975000 GCF_007018905.1 Tardiphaga sp. vice304 | reverse complement strand
GTACTAGTTCACTATCGGTCGATGAGGAGTACTTAGGCTTGGAGGGTGGTCCCCCCACGTTCAGACAGGATTACACGTGTCCCGCCTTACTCTAGGATATATCATTGCATTACCCGTACGGGACTATCACCCTCTGAGGTACAGCTTTCCTGACTGCTTCCGGTTGTCTTTGATATACCACTGGCCTGGTCCGCGTTCGCTCGCCACTACTAACGGAGTCTCTGTTGATGTCCTTTCCTTCGGGTACTTAGATGTTTCAGTTCCCCGAGTTCGCTTGAAACCTCCTATGAATTCAGAAGTCTCATACCTTCAACTGATAACCGGAAATCCAAATCCACCCTCACTTGCGTGATGATGCATTTAGAGTTCCGGCTATCGAAGGTGGGTTTCCCCATTCGGAAATCTATGGATCAAAGCTTCTTCGCAGCTCCCCATAGCTTATCGCAGCGTAGCACGTCCTTCATCGCCTCTCATCGCCAAGGCATCCACCGAACACCCTTAAGGCACTTGATTGCTCTCATTATCTATATCCACCCCGCTCGGCGCGGGTAACTGCATGCTGCTTGCGCCCTGAAGTCCGAAGACTTCACACGCAAAACCGCACGCCGGACGGTCAAGCCCAGCGCACTTCATGCAGCGGATATGATTAGAAAGACCAGCTTGCTTCGTAAGATCGAACCGGCAACGAGGCGGTCAAGCTTCGTTGGAAAAGATATGCGCCACGGAAGCGATGCAAGCAAAGCGTTCGTAGTCATGATCTTGGAGATTACACAATGATCTCAGGCAGATTGCTCTGCGTGGATCCTGTTCGGATCGATCTCCTCTTTACGATGTCAGAAATCCCGCGAGCGACATCCCGAAGGATATCACAAGCGAAGTGATGTTATCGCGGACCTCAAACGACTGCTGCACCGATGGCGCTAGTCGTGAACACACAATGAAGAAAGGTGAATTGGTCTGGCTAATCTCGTTGCCATCCATCAGAAAGTTTCTGGTGGAGGCAGACGGGATCGAACCGACGACCTCATGCTTGCAAAGCACGCGCTCTCCCAGCTGAGCTATGCCCCCGTTCCAGAAAACACGAAGCCTGACCAGCCGATTGAACGTCATCTCGTCTCGCGCAAAGGCAAAACGTGGTGGGCCTGGGAAGACTTGAACTTCCGACCTCACGCTTATCAAGCGCGCGCTCTAACCAACTGAGCTACAAGCCCTAACTACTAAAGGGCATATACTCGGAATTCCCAATCGACACCTTTCGGCATCAGCTGAGAACGTCACAAGCACGCCCCAGCGTGTGTTCGTCCGCGAAGAAAGAGAAACGAAGACGGCGGTGTCCCGCCTATGCAGCCTAACAACCGAGATTGTTGGCCACTGATGTTTCAAAAGAGGATCGATAGTGACAAGTCACTGAAGATCCATCCTTAGAAAGGAGGTGATCCAGCCGCAGGTTCCCCTACGGCTACCTTGTTACGACTTCACCCCAGTCGCTGACCCTACCGTGGTCAGCTGCCCCCTTGCGGTTAGCGCACTGCCTTCAGGTAGAACCAACTCCCATGGTGTGACGGGCGGTGTGTACAAGGCCCGGGAACGTATTCACCGTGGCATGCTGATCCACGATTACTAGCGATTCCAACTTCATGGGCTCGAGTTGCAGAGCCCAATCCGAACTGAGACGGCTTTTTGAGATTTGCGAGGGGTTGCCCCTTAGCGTCCCATTGTCACCGCCATTGTAGCACGTGTGTAGCCCAGCCCGTAAGGGCCATGAGGACTTGACGTCATCCCCACCTTCCTCGCGGCTTATCACCGGCAGTCTCCCTAGAGTGCTCAACTAAATGGTAGCAACTAAGGACGGGGGTTGCGCTCGTTGCGGGACTTAACCCAACATCTCACGACACGAGCTGACGACAGCCATGCAGCACCTGTGCTCTATGCCCCGAAGGGAAGGTTCCATCTCTGGTACCGATCATAGACATGTCAAGGGCTGGTAAGGTTCTGCGCGTTGCGTCGAATTAAACCACATGCTCCACCGCTTGTGCGGGCCCCCGTCAATTCCTTTGAGTTTTAATCTTGCGACCGTACTCCCCAGGCGGAATGCTTAAAGCGTTAGCTGCGCCACTAGTGAGTAAACCCACTAACGGCTGGCATTCATCGTTTACGGCGTGGACTACCAGGGTATCTAATCCTGTTTGCTCCCCACGCTTTCGTGCCTCAGCGTCAGTAATGGGCCAGTGAGCCGCCTTCGCCACTGGTGTTCTTGCGAATATCTACGAATTTCACCTCTACACTCGCAGTTCCACTCACCTCTCCCATACTCAAGACTTTCAGTATCAAAGGCAGTTCTGGAGTTGAGCTCCAGGATTTCACCTCTGACTTAAAAACCCGCCTACGCACCCTTTACGCCCAGTGATTCCGAGCAACGCTAGCCCCCTTCGTATTACCGCGGCTGCTGGCACGAAGTTAGCCGGGGCTTATTCTTACGGTACCGTCATTATCTTCCCGTACAAAAGAGCTTTACAACCCTAAGGCCTTCATCACTCACGCGGCATGGCTGGATCAGGCTTGCGCCCATTGTCCAATATTCCCCACTGCTGCCTCCCGTAGGAGTTTGGGCCGTGTCTCAGTCCCAATGTGGCTGATCATCCTCTCAGACCAGCTACTGATCGTCGCCTTGGTGCGCCTTTACCACACCAACTAGCTAATCAGACGCGGGCCAATCTCTCGGCGATAAATCTTTCCCCGTAAGGGCTTATCCGGTATTAGCACAAGTTTCCCTGTGTTGTTCCGAACCAAGAGGTATGTTCCCACGCGTTACTCACCCGTCTGCCACTGACATATTGCTATGCCCGTTCGACTTGCATGTGTTAAGCCTGCCGCCAGCGTTCGCTCTGAGCCAGGATCAAACTCTCAAGTTGGACTTGAACTTTGAACCGGCTGATCACATCGTATTGACGAGGTCCCACCATACTTGGTCAATCAAGCCGAAGCTCGATCAACCTGCCGTCCGCGCTTCACAGCGCAAACAACGATGGTGTAACCTTTGTATCAAAACGTGTACCGCCGAAGTCTTTCGTCCGGCCTCAATCCCAAAACACCAACTTGCGTCGAATGCTTCCTGATCAAGGCCCGCAAGGACTCCGCCGTCCACGTTTCTCTTTCTTCATCTAAACTTGTCAAACAACCCGATGCGCGAAGCATCGCCCTCCCCGTAAGGGAGAAATTTCGAACTGATCTTCCACTTTGAAAGCCATCAGGCTGTGTTCCGAAGAACACCAGCGCCCCGAAGGGAGCGAACCTTTAGAACTTCCAGAGGAAGGAAGCAACCCTCTTTTTCAGAATAATTCGCGGCGCCCTTCCGAAGAACAACACCAGCAAATCTTCCTGGAAGAAGATTGTCAGCCACTGTTTCCAGCGAACCGACACCTCACCGCGACAGCAAATCAGCAACCGATTTTGAGCGGTTGTTGCTTCACTCTTCATGATGAGGAGCTTCTAAACACAAGCAAGTGGTCCGGGCCGTTGGGCCCCGCCGCCGCCGCGCTCAGTGGCCGGTTTATAGGCGCTGGCACTCTGATCTGTCAACGTCCGTCGTCAGAAAAACGTCATGCGGCGGTCAGCCTGTGGAACGATACGCAAAACACTTGTTTTACCGACGAATGGACAAGCGTCCTGGAGTACCTGCGAGGGGTCGTACAATCTCAGGCGGTACTATCGGCGCATTCGGCGATTTATGATTTTGTTTTTTTTCGCTTGAGGTCGCGTCGATCGCTCGATGGAGCTCCTCGCCGCGGGTCCGTTGGACCGCCTTAAACACCCACGATACTCGGAAGCCGGCACGGAGGCCGTCTGCCTGGCAGCTATTTGACCATCCGGAACGGTATTTGCGGATCCTGGCGATGCACACCGCTGCAAAACCGCGCAACGCCGCTTGCGAGCGGGCATTACCCCTGATTTCAGCCGGTGTGGCGCGGCTACACGAGCGATACTCCGTCGATCGGACTGATGTCCCCCACAGGGCGCAACAGGTCTGCCATGGTAAAACTGTCCGGCGCCTTCGAAGGCAGGATCGGCTTCCAGTTCTTGCCCCTCTGCCACAGGCAGGACCGTTGCTCCCCATGGACAAGCCCGAGGAAGACTTCGGCCAGGAGCGTCCCCCCGACCGGGCCGAGCTTCCCGCCATTGCCGCGCTGCTCCGCCTCCTTGAGGAGGTAGTCCGAGAGCGGTGTGTTGGTATGCCGATGATGCTTGTTGGCAGCAGCGCCATCCGCGCCCTTCGTGATCTCTTGCAGCGTCAAGGCATCCTGGATCTTCATCTCCCTGGTGACATCCTGCCCCGAACGCAGACCGAAGCGCGCGCCGCGCTTGAGGTTGCGGAACGGAAGGCTCACTCTCCTGGCAACGGATGCAGCGGGTAACACGAACGGGTCGATCTTGCGTGAGGGGTTGAGCGGCACTCCGGCCGGATTCGTCAAAAGCACTTTGTGGTAGCGACGCCAGTCGATGATCCATTTGCCCGGCAACGTCGGAACGTGAAGACCATGCGGAGGATTGGGGAAGTCATCGACAATGCCATCGTGCAGGCCGGTGAACTGAAAAAACTGCTTAAGTTCTGCGACGCCGCCTTCCGCTCCGGCCGTGGAGATACGGTTGTGGCTATCTTTATCGCGCACCATGCCGTGGCCGAGGCGATAAATGGCGCCGGAAAATTCGGCCGGCATGTAGCGCGTCTTCTTGAAGCGGTAGAAGGTAGAAGCGTGGGCCCGGCTCAAAAATCTGCGCGACGATGTCCTGCTCGGTTATGCGCTCGACCAGATCGTGCAGGACCAGCCAATGATAGTTCCAGGTTAAAATCTGTCAGGCCCCTGGAAAACAAGCTATCCCGAGGCTTTCCGGTATCAATCCGCTGCTAGCAAACCATGTTGCGAAAGTTGAGTATCGCCAGATAAATCTGCGCGACGATGAGGTTTCAATCGTTGCGATTATCGCCGATCAACGAGAAGGCTTCAGCGCTGCGCGGAAGATCATTTCGGAAATATCGGTAAGACCGCCTGCTCCGCCCGGCAGCGTTTTGTCGATGTGGAATAACGGACAGGGCTTGTTGCCTGAGGTGGTCCCGGTTGTCTGAACAGAATCTCCGCGTCGATAAGCGGAGCTTCTGCCGGAGTTAGGCTGCCATGCGGATAGGCAGCGGGTTGAAGTAGGCCTGATCAGGAGTCCGGCCGTCAAGACTCGAATGCGGCTTTCGGCCGTTGTAAAAATCCAGATGCCGGCCGATCGATTGTCGCGCTTAGCTGACGCTGTCGTAGGTCCGCAGGTAGACCTCCTAGTATTTGATGCTTCGCCACAACCGCTCGACGAACACGTTGTCCCGCCAGGCGCCGTTGCCGTCCATGCTGATCGCGATGCTGTTGTCGGCAAGCACTCCGGTGAAGGCCTGGCCGGTGAACTGCGAACCCTGGTCGGTATTGCAAATCTCCGGCTTGCCGTGGCGCGCCAAAGCGTCCTGCAGCGTCTCGACGCAGAACGCAGCCTCCATGACAGCACCCGGCGGGTCGCCCAGTCGAGCACCGCGGCGAGGTAGACGAAGCCGCGCGCCATCGAAATGTAGGTAATGTCCGTCACCCAGCCCCGGTCTGGCCGTGTGATCTCCATTCCGCGCAGCAGATATGGTTAGATCTTGTGGCCCGGCTCCGGCCGGGTGGTACGCGGACGCCGGTACAGCGCCTCGATCCCCATCCGTCGCATAAGCTTCTTTACCTGCCGGCGGCCGATCTTGCATCCCTCGGCAGCCAGCAGGCCGCGCAACATCCGCGAACCGGCGAAGGGAAACTCCAGATGCAGCCGATCCAGAAGCCGCATGATCGCAAGGTCGGCATCCGGCACCGGACGCGGCAGGTAATACATGCTGCGGCGGCTGATCTGCAAAACCTTCGCCTGTCTTGTGATCGACAGATCGTGCTCACGGTCGATCATCGTCTTGCGCTCAGCAATCCTGCCTTGGTGAGCGTGCCTTCTAAAAAATCATTTTCCAGTGTCAGCTCGCCGATCTTGGCATGCAGCGATCTGACATCGACGGCGGGTTCCGCCGGCGCCGTGCCTCCCGGCCCGAACACCCCGGAGGCGGCGTTCTCGAACTGCGCCCTCCAGGTCGTGATCTGATTGGGGTGAACGTCGAAATGCTCGGCAAGCTGGGTGATCGTGCGATCGCCCTTGATGGCCGCCAATCCCACCTTCGCCTTGAAGCCCGGTGTGTGATTCCGGCGCGGTCGCCTGCTCATGGTCTCTCCTGTGCGCGGCGATTATTGCCGCCTTCAGGCAGGAATTCCACTTATCGTCTGACGTGCCCCCACCAAATTAGGCCAGTTTGACCTGGAATTTTCCATTTATGATCCCCTGACGGGGACGAGGAGAGTTCCATGAAGGCATCGAAGTTTTCAGAAGCGCAGATCGTATTCGTTTTGAAGCAGGCGGAAGATGGCTCGGCAGTCGCGGAGGTCTGCCGCAAGGCCGGGATCAGCGAGGCTACTTTTTACAACTGGCGGAAGAAGTATGCAGGCCTGATGCCCTCGGAGATGAAGCGCTTGCGTCAGCTGGAGGAAGAGAATGGCAAGCTGAAGCGGATCGTAGCTGACCTGTCGCTGGACAAGGCCATGCTGCAGGATGTGCTCTCAAAAAAACTCTGAGGCCTGACCGCAAGCGCGAGCTTGTCGACAGGGTGTGCGGCGACTGGAAGGTCTCGATCAGGCGGGCCTGTTCGACGCTCCGGATCGATCGCGCACTTTACGGCTACAAGTCGAAGCGTGGCGACCAGGCCGCTCTCAAACACCGGATCAGGGAGATCTGCGAGACGCGGGTGAGATACGGCTATCGCCGGGTCCATGTCCTACTGCTGCGTGAGGGCTGGGACGTCAACGTCAAGCGTGTCTACCGTCTTTATAGGGAGTTGAGCCTGCAATTGCGCAACAAAACGCCGAAGCGTCGCGTGAAGGCCAAGCTGCGTGAGGATCGAACAGATGCTGTCCAGGTCAACGAGACCTGGGCAATGGACTTCGTGCACGACCAGCTCGCCACGGGCCGCAAGATCCGCGTGCTGACGATCGTCGATACCTTTAGCCGCTTCTCGCCAGCCGTCGATCCGCGTTTCAGTTATCGTGGCGAGGATGTCGTGGTCACCCTAGAGCGCATCTGCAAGACCGTTGGCTATCCGAAAACCATCCGTGTCGACCAGGGATCAGAGTTCATCTCTCGCGATCTCGATATCTGGGCTTATCAGAAGGGCGTCGTGCTGGACTTCTCGCGGCCAGGCAAGCCGACGGACAACAGCTTCATCGAATCCTTCAACGGCAAGTTCAGAAGCGAATGCCTGAACACGCACTGGTTACTGAGCCTTGACGACGCACGGCAGAAAATGGAGGATTGGCGTAGAGACTACAACGAAGTCCGGCCACATAGCGCGATCGGTAACAAGGCGCCGATATCGCTGTTGAATGGCTCATCGGCGCC